>NZ_NDYP01000008.1 GCF_002165775.1 Campylobacter concisus
TATATCAGCTATTGTCGTTGGCTCTATGCCATTTGCGTGATCTATCGTTATATAGGCATCAACTCCAAAAAATTTCTCAAGTAGGCTTCGCGGAGCATTTGCTATATCTTTCATACAAAAAATTCCATGTTTTTCCAGCTTTAGCCTAGTTTGCTTACCGATACGCCAAAAGTCATCTAGCGGTTGATGTGCCCAAAGACGTTCTTTATAAAGCTGCTCGTCTAAAAACGCAATCCCATCATCACTGTGCTTAGCCAGGATATCAAGGGCGATTTTTGCAAGGTATAAATTTGTGCCCATGCCACAGGTGGCCGTCACGCCAGTAGTTTTTAAAATTTCATCCATTATCTTTTTGGCTATGGATTTTGCATCAGTATTATAAAATTTAACATAAGAAGTAAGATCGATAAAGGCCTCATCGATAGAATAGACATAGATATCATCTTTTGAGACATATTTTAGGTATATCTCATAAATTTTAGCTGCATAGTCGATGTAAAACTGCATTCTAGGCGGTGCAATGATAAATTTTATAGCCTTTGGTATTTCAAAAAGCCTGCATCTATTTTTCACACCTTTGGCTCTAAGAGCTGGGCTAACGGCTAGGCAGACACTTCCGTTGCCGCGACTATCATCAGCCACGACTAGATCGGCTTTAAACGGATCAAGTCCTCGCTCTACACACTCAACTGAGGCGTAAAAGGACTTTAGATCAATGACGGCATAAAATTTTTGTGCTTCGTTTTTCATGGAGTGATTATAGATGAAAATTAGTAAAAGTTCGTTTTTGAAAAATCGATCTTAAAGCTAAAATTTCTAATAAAAATTTTTTAGAAACAAAATAAGTAAAATGGATAAATTTTACTAGTGGAGTTAGGGTAAATGCAATGCATAAAGAAGTTAATGTAACTAACCGGACCTTCTATTGAAAAAACTAGACAATCAAGTGTTTATATTGGTTTAACAGATAGAAGTGATATAAATTCTAGCAAAGTAAAAATAAAAATGGCGAGTCTATGCTTGGGGCTTTTGCTATATCAACATTTGATAACAGCGATGAAGATGCCAAAATAGATGGCAGAGTTAGAAACTATGGATTTGGTATTTTTTCAAGGCTAAATTTACCACGTGATTTTTATATCGATCTCATAGCAAAAGCTGGTAGGAGTCAGACCAAGGTTGATGCAAAAGATGTGGATTATAAAATTTCAATGCCATACTACAATGCTAGCTTTGGCGTAGGCAAAAAGATAAAATTTGATAGTTTTATACTTGATAGCGGGCTAAACTACGCACTCTCTTATGTCGGTAGCGATGAGGCAGATATCGGACAAAGCACATTAAAATTTAGCAGCGTTACATCAAGTAGAGATAAAATTTACTCAAAAATAGCCTATGATGCTGGTAAATTTAATCCTTATGGAAAAATTAGCGCTGAGTATAAATTTAACACCAAGTCAAAAATAGCGGTGATCCAAGAAGACGAGGAGATCAGCCTAACTCAAAAAGGCACAAGCTCAGAGGTTGAGGTCGGTCTAAGATATACGCCAACTTATGCAACACTCATAAATTTTGGCATAGCGCAATCTTTTGGTAAAAAAAGATCAAAGCAGCGCAAAACTTCAGTTTGCTTATAGATTCTAAAAATTTAGTGGCTTTTTGGCCACTAAATTTTACTCATTTTTATATATTTAGCCATAAATTTTCTTTAAATTTTCAAGCTTTGTACTAGCATTTAGTAGTAACATATCGGCGATAACTAGCCTTATCATCGCGGTTGCAACGACGCTACCACGTATGCCTATACAAGGATCGTGTCTACCTCGTAGCTCAAAGTCCACCACTTCGCCTTGTAAATTTAGTGTCTTTTGCTCTTTAAATATCGAAGGCGTAGGTTTAAAATGGCTCTTTAGCACTATATCTTCGCCGCTACTTATGCCACCAAGTATACCTCCTGCATTGTTGCTTAAAAATCCAAGCTCGTCCATCTCATCGTTATTTACCGACCCAAATGTCTCGCTTGCTTTTACGCCAGTACCTATCTCGACGGCTTTTACACCATTTATGCCCATTAAAGCCGCCGCCAAGGCACTATCAAGCTTATCATAAAGTGGCTCTCCAAGACCAGCTGGAGCATTTTTAACTACGCTTAAAACAACTGCACCGACACTATCATGATCATTTCTAGCTTTATTTACCACTTCTTTCATCGCTTCTTCGTTACCAAGTGCGTAAATTTGAGAATTTTTAGCAAAGTTAAAGTCTATTTTGTCGCTAAAAATTTTGCCTATACCAAGCACTCCACTTAAAATTTCTATATTAAACTCATTTAAAAGCAGCTGCGCAAAAGCCCCACCAGCTACTCTAACGGCCGTTTCTCTTGCGCTTGAGCGTCCGCCGCCTCTGTGATCTCTAAAGCCATATTTTTTGAAATATGTAAAATCAGCATGACCAGGACGGAAAATTTCACGTAAATTTTCATAGTCGTTTGACTTTTGGTTGTTGTTAAAAATGGCAAAGCCTATCGGCGCGCCGGTGCTCATGCCATCAAAGACGCCACTAAAAATTTCTATCTTATCGGCTTCATCTCTTGCGGTTGTAAAGTTGCTTTGTCCAGGGCGACGCTTGTCAAGCTCACTTTGGATAAAATCTGTATCGATCTTTAGCCCAGCTGGAAGTCCATCTATCACGCCACCGATCGCCACCCCGTGGCTCTCGCCAAAGGTTGTTAAGGTTAGTTTTTTGCCAAATGTATTCAAGCTTGTTCCTATTTTTTGATTTTTTCTAGTGCGATTTTTGCAGCTAGCTGTTGGGCTTGCTTTTTAGAGTTGCCAATGGCTCTTGAAATTTCCTCGCCATTTAGCAGCAGTGCTATCTCAAATTCTTTCTTATGATCAGGGCCTGACGTGCCGATGAGCTCGTATGTTGGTATGACACCAAGACTGGCCTGAGTGACCTCTTGAAGAGCGGTTTTGTAGTCCTTTTCGAGGTGTGCAAAGTCGATCTGTGGATAGCAAAGTTCAAGCAGAGCGATCGAAATTTCTCGCACCTTATCAAGTCCAGCCTCAAGGTAGATAGCGCCCATCACAGCCTCAAATGCGTCGCTTAAAATGCTATCTTTCTCGCGTCCGCCATTGTTCTCTTCGGCCGTGCTTAGCCTTAAAAATTTACCCATTTTTAGATGCCTTGCCATATTTGCAAAACTTTTTTCATTGACAAGTGCGGCTCTTAGCTTGCTCATGTCGCCCTCTGCGATCTTGCTAAATTTTTTAAAAAGATACTCAGCCACTAGCAGATCCATTACTGCATCGCCTAAAAACTCAAGTCTTTCGTTATTTAACACCTGTTTGGTGCTCTTGTGTGTTAGTGCCTCTTCTAAAAGCTCAGTTTTTTTAAATTTATATCTAAGATTCTCTTCAAATTCTTCTAAAATTTTCATCTTTCATTCTCATCTTTTATCCTTTGTGCCTCATCTCTTGCCATCTGGTCGCACTCTTCATTTTCAGGGTGTCCAGCGTGACCTTTGACCCAGCTTGCTATGACCTTATGGGGCTTTGAAATCTCTAAATACTCCTGCCAAAGCTCTACGTTTTTTACATTTTTAAAATTTCTCTTTTGCCAGTTTGTAAGCCACTCATTTATGCTATTTACTACGTATGAGCTATCGGTAAATAGTCTCACTTCACAAGGTTCTTTAAGCGCTTTTAGCCCCATTATCGCAGCTTTTAGCTCCATTTGATTATTTGTAGTATACGTCTCGCCACCACTCTCTTTTTTCTGTGCTTCATTAAATCTCAAAATATAAGCCCAGCCGCCAGCTCCAGGGTTTCCAAGGCACGAACCGTCGCTAAAAAGTGTTACTGTCTTCACTTGGTTTTTCTGTGATGTGAGATAAAATTTTTACACTTCCTAGCTCGTGGCAGACCGGACAGCGGTAAAAGTGCATCGGAAATGAGTTTTTGCAGTTTTTGCAAACGTAGTTAAAACTAAGTCCTGCCGCGTCAAATTTGGCGTCTTTTAGCTTCTTAATAGCATTTAGCTCAAAGCCATAAATTTCACAAGGCTCGTCTATATCGCCCTTTGCGTAAAAGAGCGATTTGTATTTTGGATCGCTTAAATTTATAGGTGTTTTTAGGTTGTAAAGTAGATCAAGTACGTCTTCAAATTTGGCAAAATCTTTTAAATTTTCTAAATTTTCATTGTGTCTTATAAAAAGCATTAAGATCATGCGTTTTAAAAGCTCAAAATTTTGGCTAAGGTGGGAGAGAATTTCTACCTTTTCATTAAAGCTTAAATTTCTATCATCAAGTGTGCTGATGGCCTTTATATAGGCCTTTTGGTCTTTTACATTTACTCCCAGCTCTTCAAGTGAGTTTAGTGCATAAAGTGCTTCTTTATAGTTTTTAAGCTTCTCATCTATCATTGTCAGAAAACGAAGTGCGATGACATTTCTAGGACTTAGCTCGAGTGCCTTTTCAAAAACCTCACTAGCCTTTTTTAAAAAGCCAGCCTTAAAATAAACCTCTCCAAGCTCGTTTAGGATAAATTCCTTCTCATTTTTGTCCTTGGCTTTACCAAGAGCGATCAGATAGATGCTGATGGATTTTTCAAAGTCGCCGTTTTTGGCAAAAGTTTGCCCTAGCATACAAAGGCTTTGAGCGTCTATCTCCGGACTTTGTAGCATCTGCTTATGCTCGTCGCTTATGCCATCTTTGCCGTCAAATTTTCTTATAAATTTTTCAATGCGTTTTTTTTCATCTTTGCTTGAAAAGATACCCCAAGCATAGCTTAGTGCGGCTATCATCAAAATAATGCTAAATAAAATAATAAGGCTAAATATCGGATCCCTATGCCCAATGAAAAAAATATCCACGCTCATACTTTGTAATAAAATTTTACTTTAATTATAACAAAGCAGTTGTATAATTTTGCTTATGATAGATCCAAAATCCATTGAAAAACTTAAAAATCAAATCGATATCGTTGACATTATAGAGCACTTTGTGCCAGTCAAAAAGATGGGCGCAAACTACAAATGCGTCTGCCCATTTCACGACGACAAAAATCCTAGCATGAGCATAAGTCAAAGCAAGCAAATTTTTCACTGTTTTGCTTGCAAGGCCGGCGGAGATGCGATTAAATTCGTGATGGATTATGAGAAACTTACCTATCCTGAAGCTATCGAGAGAATAGCTAGCCTTGTAAATTTTAGCCTTGAATACACAAGCGATAAAGTTCCCACACAAAAAGAAAATAAGCACATTTTAGAAAAGGTAAATGCCTTTTATAGGAGCGAATTTTTCAAGCATGAAACTGCTGTGAGATATATCTATTCTCGCGGCATAAATGATGCGATGATCGAGAAATTTGAGCTTGGCTGGGCTGGGGATAGTGCTAGTACTATTAGGCTTTTGCAAAATGAAAATATCGAGCCAAAAGAGGCGCTTGAGGTTGGCATAGTAAAGCAAAACGAGAAGGGAATTTATGCTAGTTTTATCGAGCGTATTACATTTCCCATATATGCCCATACGGCAAAATTAGTTGGCTTTGGTGGTAGAACGATCTCGGATCATCCTGCAAAATATGTAAATTCTCCACAAAGCATAGTTTTTGACAAGTCAAAGCTACTTTACGGCTATCACCTAGCTAGACAAAGCATCTTTGAAAAAAAGCAGATCATTATCACTGAGGGTTATTTAGATGTCATCATGCTTCATTTTGCTGGCTTTACAAACGCCGTTGCTGTGCTTGGGACTGCTCTTACGACTAATCACTTGCCACTTTTAAAAAGAGGAGAGATAAGTGTTGTGCTTTGTTTTGATGGTGACTCGGCTGGTATAAATGCCGCCATAAAATCATCTCGTCTTTTGGTGCAAAACGAAATAGATGGAAGCGTTGTAATCATAAAAGATGGTGCAGATCCTGCAGATATGGTTTTTGCAGGTAGAAGCGACGAGCTAAAAGAGATGTTTGGCTCTGGGACTGAGCTTGGCGAGTTTTATATTGAGCAAGTTGTAAAAAAATATGATATTACACGCCCAGTGCAAAAGCAAAAATGTTTAGAAGAGATAGTGGAATTTACGAATTCTCTAAAGCCAATAATCGCAAAAAGCTACGAATTACTGGTCTCAAATTTACTCAAAATAGAGCTAAATACTTTTAGCCTTCATGGACAAAGATATATAAATAGACAAGATCAAAATTTTACAAATGCTACAACAACAAATAAGCAAACGGCTCAAAAAAAAGATAAAACTGATATTTTGGAATTTAGTGTTTTAAAGAGCATGCTTGCAAATAAAAATTACGAAGCTATCGTTTTAAACGAGCTTGAGGAGAAATTCTTCTTGCACCATAAAGATTATTTTCAGGCTGTTTTATTGCCAAATATTGAAGATAATGCGGTGCTTGTTAGAGAAATTTATGTTGATGAGAGCTCAAACGTAGCTTCTAGTGAAGATAGCCTTAAAGAGGCCATTTTAAAGCTAAAGCTAAAATACTATGAGAAGTTTCGCGAAGATACTAGAAAATCACAAAAACCAAATAAAATCGAATTAATGCAAAAAATTTCAGAAATTATAAAAAGCATATACGACAAACTACAAAAAAATTAGATTTCAAAATTTAACACTTATTCAGCTTTAAATCATAAAACTAAATGTAAAATGCGTAAAGTAATAAATGTTTTTAAGATTAGTTTTATTTTTTAAGGGTTTATTATGATAAATTTTAAAAGATTTGAGGCGAATTTTAATGCTATAAGCAGATTTGGAGCATTAAAAGGTGGAGGGCTAACAAGGCTTGCATTTAGCAAAGAAGACTTGGAGGCTAGGAATTTTCTTATAAATTTAATAGAAGAAAATGGCTTTAAACTTAAAATTGACAATGTTGGCAACATCTTTGCCATATATGATGATGGCTGTGAGCCAGGCGAGAAGCCAGTTTGTGTGGGCTCTCACATAGATAGCGTGCCAAATGGCGGCTTTTATGACGGCACGCTTGGTGTCATGGCAGGACTTGAGGCGCTAACCTCGATAAAAGAAGCTGGCATTAAATTAAAGCACCCACTTTGGTTAATTAACTTTTGCTGTGAAGAGTCAAGTAGGTTCAAGACAGCAACCATTGGCAGCAAGATAATAAGTGGCAAACTTGGTCTACAAAGGCTTCATGAATTAAAAGACGAAGATGGTATTTCGCTTTTTGAAGCGATGAGTAAATTTGGACTTGAACCGCAAAATTTAAATGATTCTATTTTAAAAGAACACTCATTTCATTCATATTTAGAACTTCACATTGAACAAGGTCCAGTGCTTGAGCGAAGCGGCATAAGCGTTGGTGTAGTAAGCGGTATCGCCGCTCCTATAAGATTTGAAATTATTATTCATGGTAAGTCAGATCACAGCGGTGCAACTCCGATGAATATGCGTAGTGACGCGCTGCTAGCTGCTTCACACATCATAATCGCAGCCAATAAATTTGCTAAAAACAAAAAAACAGCTGTGGCTACTGTTGGTTACGCACATGCAAAGCCAGGCGTTTTAAACGTCGTGCCAGGCGAGGCAAGGCTTGGAGTTGATCTAAGAGATATTGATAAGACAAGCCTAGAAGAGCTAAATTTAGAGCTTAGAAATTTTATAAAAGAGCTAAGCGGTGAGCTAAATTTTAGTTATGAGATAAGAGAACTAAGCAGTGACGAGCCAGTAAAACTAAGCGAGCATGCTATAAATTTACTAAGCGAAGAGGCTGCTAAACTGGGCATAAAAACGCTTACTTTGCCAAGCGGAGCTGGACATGATGCGATGAATTTAACAAAGCTTGCAAGCAGCGTTGGCATGCTTTTTATACCTTGTGTCGGCGGTATCAGTCACAATACAGCAGAAGCTATAAATTTTGATGATGCTTTCAAAGCTACACAAATTTTAACAAATGCACTAATTAAACTATCAAATGAATAAGGAGAAATCTATGGACAAGATAGCAAATTTGGCTCTTTCTTTAAAAGATGAGCTGATCAAGGATCGCAGGTATTTTCACTCGCATCCAGAGACTGGCTGGTTTACATTTTTTACAACCGCTGTATTAGCAAAGAGACTTAGTGATCTTGGTTATGAAATAAGCCTTGGTGACAAGGTGGTTAAAGCTGATGCAAGACTTGGCCTTGGCTCAAAAGAGCAATGTGAAAAAGCAATAGAAAGAGCCAAAAAGCTCCTAAGTCCTGAAGAGGCAAAATATCTCCCTTATATGAAAGATGGACTAACTGGCCTAACAGCCTTTATAGATACAAAAAGGCTTGGTAAATTTACAGCATTTAGATTTGACATTGATAGTGTTGATGTGACAGAGAGCGCAGATGCTGATCACAGACCTTTTAAAGATGGCTTTGGTGCAGATATCGCTGGTATCACGCATGCTTGTGGGCATGATGGTCATATATCTATAGGCCTTGGTGTAGCAAAACTTATAGCTGAAAATTTAGATGAGTTTAACGGTAAGTTTAAATTTATCTTCCAAACAGCAGAAGAGGGCACAAGAGGAGCTGTAGCTATGGAAGCTGCTGGTGTGCTTGATGGTGTAGAGTATCTATTGGGCGGTCATATCGGCTTTCAAGCAAAAACCAATAGAGGCATCATCTGTGGGACAAATAAGCTACTTGCAACTTCAAAATTTGACGTACATATCACTGGTCGTTCAGCTCATGCAGCAGGAGCACCTCAAGATGGCGCAAATGCCCTTTTAGCCGCATCTCAAATGGCGCTAAGCATGCATGGTATCACAAGACATGCAAAGGGTGTGACTAGGATAAACGTAGGCGTTTTAAAAGCAGGTGAAGGCAGAAACGTCATCGCGCCAAATGGCTATCTAGCTTGTGAAACAAGAGGTGAAGACACAAATTTAAATGATTTTATGTATGAAAAATGTATGGATATCGTTAAAGGTGTGAGTGAAATTTATGGCATAGAGAGTAAAGTCGTAAAAACTGGTGGCACAAACGGAGCCGATAGCGACAAAGAAGTAACTGAAATTTTCTATGAAGCTGCAAAGCAAAGTCCTTTTATAGATGATGACAAGATCGTAAAAGAGCTTGATTTTGGTGCTTGTGAAGATTTTGCTCATTTTATGAGAGCTTTGCAAGACAGAGGCGCAAAGAGCGGCTATATGATGATCGGTACAAATTTAAAAGCAGGCCATCACAACTGCAAATTTGACTTTGATGAGGAGTGCTTGGTGGCTGGAGTTGATGTCTATCTAAGATCTGCTTACAAACTAAATGGAGTAAAAAAATGAAAAATGCTTTACTAATCAGTGCTTCAAGCTATCAAGATACTGGCTATTTAAGGCACTGCAAAAACTGGGTTAAGGAATTTTTAGGAGAATGCGGCAAGGAAGAAATTTTATTTATCCCTTACGCTGGAGTTAGACGAACAAATGACGAGTATGAGCAAAAAGTAATTGATAGATTAAAAAATAGCAATATAAAATCAATCCATCACTACGAGGATAAAATTTCAGCTATCAAAAATGCTAGCAGTATCGCAGTTGGTGGCGGAAATACCTTTATGCTGCTTTACACGCTTTATAAGCTAAATTTGATTGAGCCTATAAAAGAAGCTGTGGCAAATGGCACAAAGTATTTTGGCTGGTCGGCTGGCGCAAACATAGCTGGCAAGACGATGATGACGACAAATGATATGCCTATCATCATGCCAAAGTCATTTGATAGCTTAAATATCTTCCCATATCAGATCAACCCGCACTTCATAAGTGGCAAGCTAGCAGGCCATAACGGCGAGAGCAGGGAGGAGAGGTTGGAGGAATTTTTAATAGCTAATCCAAAAGATACTATCTACGCACTGCCTGAGGGCACAGCTTTGCTTATAGCGGACAACGAGGCTGAGGTCATAGGACATAGTGAAATTTTAAAATTTGAGTATCAAAAAGAGATAGAAAAAATAGAAGTTGGAACTAAATTTAAAATCTAAACAAGGAGAGAGGTATGGAAACATTTAAGCTAATTGCTGCCATTCTTGGCATTGCAGCTGTTGTGGCACTTCTTGTCTTAAAAAAAGAGACAAGAACGGTGCTAATAGGTGTTGGTTTGGTGCTTTGTATAATCGCACTAAAACCGATGGGGGCACTAAGTGCTTTTACTGACTATATGACTAAAGCAGGGCTTATAAAGGCGATTTGTGCAAGTATGGGTTTTGCATTTGTTATGAAATATACAATGTGCGATAAGCACCTTGTTGCGCTTCTTACAAAGCCGCTTAAAAATGTGGGTTTTATATTGATCCCCGCAACAACCGTGCTAACTTACTTTATAAATATCGCTATCCCTTCAGCTGCAGGATGCTCCGCTGCTGTTGGTGCTACGCTTATACCGCTTTTAATGGCTTCAGGTATCCGCCCAGCTATGGCTGGTGCTACTGTTTTTGCAGGGACATTTGGTGGAGTTTTAAGCCCAGGATCGGCTCACAACGTCTATGTGGCTGATCTTGTTAAAAAGACAGTTGAGGGCTACACAGTTCAAGATGTCATAAAAGTGCAAATTCCAAGTGCATTTACTGCTCTTGTTATCGTAGTGATCGCATTAGTTATTGTTGCAATACTGCTTAAAGACTATCAAAAAAATACAAATTTCACTCTTGAAAGTAGTGCTGCTAGCGAAGAGAAACCGCTATTTAAAGTAAATTTTATCTACGCTATTATGCCTCTAGTTCCACTTGTTATTTTGGTTATTGGCGGAACAAGCCTTGCAAAAGATTATAGCTTTCTTGCATGGACAAAGATGGGCGTTGCTGAGGCGATGATACTAGGTGCTATCATAGCTATCTTTGCTACACTTACAAATCCGCAAAAAATCACAAAAGAATTTTTTAACGGAATGGGTCACGCTTATGCTGACGTTATGGGTATCATCATCGCAGCTGGTGTCTTTGTCGCTGGCCTAAAGGCATGTGGAGCCGTTGATGTGGTCATCGCATGGCTTAAAACAGATCAAAGTTACGTTAAATTTGGCGGAACATTTGTGCCATTTATCATGGGTATAGTTACAGGTTCAGGCGACGCTGCTACATTTGCATTTAACGAAGCTGTCACAACAAATGCCGCTGCACTTGGCTTTGAACAAGACAAGCTTGGTATGGCCGCAGCTATTGCTGGTGCTTTAGGTAGATCGGCTTCCCCGATTGCCGGTGCTGCTATCGTTTGTGCAGGCATTGCGATGGTTAGTCCAGTTGAAATCGCTAAAAGAACATTTTTAGGTATGTTTATCTCTGTTGTAGCGATTGCATTTTTTGTCATCTAAAAGGATGAAAAATGGATGTCGTAGAGAGATTTTTAAACTACACAAAATTTAACACTACAACAAATAAAGAGAATGGATTAAAAGGCGTTATGCCTTCTAACCCAACCGAGTACGAGCTGGCTAAGTTTTTAAAAGATGAGCTTAGCTCGCTTGGTATCAAAGACATCATTCTACAAGACAATGCTATCTTGATAGCAAAAATTCCTGCAAATTGCGAAAATGCTCCAAGTATAGCCTTTTTTGCGCACTTAGATACAAGTAGTGAGCAAAAAAACGACACAAAAGCTAAGATAGTAAAATACACAGGTGGTGACATCTGCCTAAACGAAGAGCAGGGAATTTATCTTAAATTTAGCGACAACCCAGAGCTTAAAAAGTATGAGGGCGATGATATCGTAGTGACTGATGGCACTAGCTTGCTTGGTGCCGACGATAAGGCGGCGATCGCTAGTATCGTAAATATGGCTAGCTATTTCATGCAAAATCCTGATGTAAAGCACGGCAAGATCGTGATCTGCTTTGTGCCTGATGAGGAGCAGGGCTTGCTTGGTGCAAAAGCACTTGATGCAAATTTGCTTGGAGCTGATTTTGGCTACTGCTTAGACTGCTGCGAGATAGGCGAGCTCATATATGAAAACTGGAACGCAGCTGACTGCACGATGGTCTTTAAAGGTGTTTCAGCCCACCCGATGAACGCAAAGGGCAAGCTTGTAAATTCGCTACTTTTAGCGCATAAATTTATCTCGCTATTACCAGGCGGCGAAGTGCCAGAGTGCACCGAGGGCAAAGAGGGCTATTTCTGGGTGAAAGAGCTTAGCGGAAACAGCGCAAAAACGACGCTCAAGATCGACATAAGAGAATTTGATGAGGTAAAATTTCAAAAAAGGCTTGAGTTTTTAAGCGATATGGCAAATTCTTTTAACAAAATTTATGGAGAGCGTTGTGAGATCACGCTAACAACACGCTATGAAAATGTATTTAAATTTTTAAAAGATGAAAATTCGCTCCCGATAAAACTTGCAAAAGATGCCTTTAGTGAACTAAATATCACGCCAAATATAAAGCCGATGCGTGGCGGATACGACGGCGCTGTGATATCTGCAAAAGGTGTACCAACGCTAAATTTATTCACAGGGGCAAACAACTTTCACTCCATCTTCGAGTATTTGCCAGTTAGCAGTCTAAAAGCCGCTAGCGAAGTCATCAAAAAAATCGTAATTAACGCTACTAAATAAACTTCATAAAAGCCTAGATTTAGTAAATTTAGGCTTTAAATTTTACTTTCAGGACAAAAATGAAGGCTTTAGCTTTGTTTAGCGGAGGGCTTGATAGCATGCTCTCAATGAAATTAATAAGCGATCAAAACATCGAAGTGGTCGCACTTTATATGGATACTGGATTTGGCGTAGATGAAGAAAAACATGAAATTTTAAGACGCCGCGCAGCTTTGGCTGGGGCTAGTTTACAAGTGGTTGATATGAGAAACGAGTATCTTCGTGACGTGCTTTTTAACCCAAAATACGGCTACGGCAAGCAGTTTAACCCATGTATTGACTGCCACGGATATATGTTTAAAACGGCTCTAAATATGCTAAAAAGTGAAAATGCAAATTTCATCATCACGGGCGAAGTTTTGGGTCAAAGGCCGATGAGCCAGCGCAGAGACGCACTCTTTCAGGTTAAGCACCTAGCTAATGATGAGGACGATCTAGTGCTTCGTCCGATGTGTGCTAAACTTTTGCCGCCAACTAAGCCAGAGCGTGAGGGTTGGGTCGATAGAGAGAAGCTGCTTGATATAAGTGGGCGCGATAGAAAGCCGCAGCTTGCTTTGGCAAAGGAATTTGGCTTTGAGGACTTTGCAACGCCTGGAGGCGGTTGTTTGCTAACGATCGAGAGCTTTGCTGTGAAGATAAAGGATTATCTAAATTTTGATAAAGAGATGCGAGATATCGATGTGACGTGGCTAAAGCTTGGTAGGCATCTGCGCTTGCCAGATGGTGCAAAAATGATAATAGGCCGTGACGAGAGCGATAACAACGCTCTTTTAGCGCATCCAAATGATAAATTTGATCAAGTAAAATTTAAAGAGAGCGATGACATCGTGGGAGCTGTTAGCTTCATAAGTAAAAATGCTAGCAAAGCCGATAAAGAGCTTGCTGCAAGGCTTGCATTAGCTTATACAAAAGCAAGCAGAGAAAATAAATTTGAAGTTAGCATCGATAGCGAGAAATTTAGTATCACACCTGAGGATAAATCTCTAGCTCAAAATTATTTCGTAAAATAGATATTTTATCGATTCTTGGTGCTTTTACTTTGTGTTTGTAGATAAAGATGGTTTTTATCTACAAATAAGTTTAAAAATTATATAATCCGAAACTTATTTTAAAGTGTCACGGTAGCTCAGCTGGTTAGAGCGCTGGTCTCATAAGCCGGAGGTCGGGAGTTCAAGTCTCCCCCGTGACACCATAGATGTCCTACTTATCGATACTTTAACTGCCCTTTTTGCAGTTTCCCTTTCTTTAAAATTTCCTAAAAGTATGGTACAGTTTTTATAAAAAGCGGTACATTTTTTTAGGATTGATTTATTTTACAAGATGCTTTCTATAAATTTGCTTTTATTTTTGCCCATAGGTAAAATTTTATTTCAAAGCGAGCAAACATAAATTTATCTCGCTTAAATTTTCGGCACAACTTTTGCTTACTCTTTGAAGCTAAATTTCAAGGAGTAAGCTATGAAAGTCTCTTATAACTCCATCTTAACAAAACAGCACTACCAAAAGCAGACAAAAAGCGAAGGCTTTGCAAATTTCTTGCCTAACACTCCAAATATAAATTCGATCAGCCAAACCACTATTCCTAAGAATGACTTTGTTTCATCTAGCAGTATCGACTCTCTTTATCAGGCTAAATTTACTTCACAAGAGGGTTATGGATATAGTGTAGATGCTAAAGGATTTATGGGAGCTGATTTTAACAAAGCAGCAGGCTTGCCACAGGACTTTAAAATCCACAAAAGCACACTTGATGCGATAGTGCTACACAATCAAAAGCACCCAAATAGTATAAATTTTTCAATGGAAACAAAAAAAGATAACCAACTCTTTGGAGAGGATAGCTTTGCAAATATCGATCTAGCAAATACTATCAAGCAATACTATAAAATTTTTGATCAAATTTCAGCTGGAGTTATTAGTAAGGGTAAAGAATTTTACTCAGCCGAGGACCTAGCAAAGATGCCAAAGGGCTACTTTTCAAAAGATAAAAAAATGGATCATTTCGAATATCTAATGGGTAGGATGACAAGTGACGAGATAGATGGACTAACTGATAGGAGTAATGAGAAGGTAACTCATATCTTTAGGACAGCACAAGACGCAGAAGATGCACATAGGTTATGGGATGATCTAAGCGATATAAATGTAGAAGTCAATGGAAATTTCCTTGACTTTTCTCCAGAAGTGATGACAACTGAGCATACTATCCCTTATATGTGGGTTAGTAGTGCTGGATATGACTTTAAGCCTGACATGTCTGTATATGATAACGAACAAGGCTATACAAAGGAACAAATCTTTGTTGCATTTTTAAAAAACGAGCAAGGTCTTGTGCTGCAAGGTGGCACAACAAGAATAACTGACGAGGCTCTTAATGTGTATAAAAGTTCATTAATACTTACAAAACAAGATAGAAGTGAGATAGGCATACCAAAGGCTTATTATGATGAGATACTATCTGGCAAGAAAGATCTAAAAGATATACTAGCCAGGATTTTAAAGCTTAGAAATTTAGAGCTTAAAAAAGATCAAACGCTTGAGGGACTAGCAAGCAAGATAATGGACGTTTTAAAAGAATTTGATGAGAGGACGAAGACAAGAGAGCTTTAAAAAATATAACATAGTAGGCATTCGCTCTAAGCCCTTTTAGACTATAAACTACTAAACATTTTTTATATTTGCCGATATAAGATATATATTTTAAAAGGATTTAGAATGAATATATCACCAAATTTAGAGCCCATAAATATAAATTTACCCAAAGATATGATCTATTCAAGGGTCCTTCTTGGCGTAGATAGAGTGCAAACTTTAGACAATACAAATTTAAAGTCTGAGCTTAAAGACATCGCTACTAAGCTTATCTCAAATAGCACTTACTCTATCATCCAAAGCGCCAGCACCAGTGGCGTGAAGTCAGAGTATGCTAAAGCAGATAGTGGGACAAACGATGCTTTTTCTTATGTGGATATACAAAGAAGAAACTGGGACAAAAAAGACTTTGAGAACAAATATCTCTTTGGCGAAGATGCCTCAGCGCTAAGGAAAGTGGATCAAACTAGCACCTATTTCTCATCTATAAATTCAAAAACTCCCATTAAGCCCATCGCGGCAGCAGATACTAAATTTACAAATTTAAATGACTACGCCTATGAAAAAACGATAAAAACCTCACTGGGTGACGTGGAGGTCTTTTTGGATCTTTATGACGATAATGACAAACTAGGTATAGGCAAGCTAGATGCAAATGGATTTTTATTTAACTTTGATAGCAACAAGGACGGAGTGATAAATTCTGGTGATAAATACTTTGATAAGCTAAAGGTTAGAGGCTACGACAAAGATGGAAATGAGAAAATTTTCAAACTAAGCGAAGTTGTAAGCGAGATAAACCTTAACGACTTTATCAAAAAAGATATTAGAAATTTAAGCCATGAGGCTATGGACTTTGCTAGCAAGAACACAGTTGATTACAGAGTTAGTTTAAATAACTCAAACCCTTATACTCTATTTTCAGCCGAGTATCGCTACCAAAAGATAGACAAAGAAGAGACTAATAAATTTTTCAAAGACCATGCAGACAAAGACGGCTGGGTAGATCTTAGGGATAATAAGATATTTAACGAAGAGAGCGGCTTAAACAACTTTGCCTATGAGAAAGTTGGCTTTGACGGCAAGAAAAAGCTTAGTGAGTTTAACCCTATCATAAAGCCTTCTGGATCTAAACAAGATGAGAGCTTTTCATACGCAGGCTATCAAAAAGATAGCTTTATGAAATTTTATAACGACTACCAAAAAGAGTCTAGCGCTCATAGCAAAGATGTAGAGTGGATAAGCAAAAATTTAAAAGAAAATGATGTAGAGGATGCAGATGATCTCATCTCAAAGCTAAAAGCCACAAAGTCATCTTATATGATCGCTATGGAGAGTGAGTTTGAAAAAGCAACTGGGCTTGAGTTTAGCCTAGAAAATTTAGAAAGAGTAAAGCATGCTTTTGAGAGTGATACGAGCAAGGCAGCAGCTGCACTAAAAGACACAGACAGCGTAATAGCTATGAAGCTAAATAAAAATGGCACGATCACACTTAAATTTGACAGCGGAAGAGAGCTAGAGGTAAAAGAAATTTATAACGACACTGGCAAGCTAATCAGCAAAGATGACAAGGATAGCAAAAGAGCAAGTATAAATTTAGACGCTAAAGCTATGAATGATGTAGAGCTAAATAGACTTGACTTTAAAGATATAGGTATAAAGCAAGATGAGAAGATATCTAGCCTAAAAGAGCTTGGAGCAAAGCTCGTTAAAAACCTCACTGATAAATTTACAAGTAAATTCCTAATCGGACTTGAAAACGGCAAAAGCATCACCACTAAAGAAATTTACAACATCACTTATCTTGAAAACGACCTAAAATTTAAAGAGCTATCTAGCAAAGATAGGCTTTATAAAAAGGTAGATACGAGAGTTTAGGAGTAAATTTATGCAAACTAAAAACCTTTGTAAAATAAATCTTTTCACAAAAAAGACGATATCTTTGGTATGAAGCTAAAAGGATATTAGATGATAAACGCACTTGGTAGCTACCCATTAAATTTAGAACAGAACATAAAGGTATCAACCAAAGTTGCCACCAAACAAACGAGCTCAGAGCTTTTAGGCTACAAGGTAGATAAGGATGGCTACTTTACAGATGAGTTTAATAAACAAGCTGGCATACCAAGTAATTATAAAATCCACTCAAGTACGCTGGAGTCGTTAGTAAGGATAGAGACGCAGTCTGACTATATGCAAAGGACTTTTGACAGCATCGATATACTAAAAACCGTAAATAATGCCTACAAAATCCTCTCACAAGTAGTTGGCGAAGACACGCTAAATTCAAAAGATAGCTTTAGCTTAGATGAGATAAGAAATTTCCCTCAAGGCTTTTCTTATAACCGCCAAAGTATGCAAGTAACCAAAATCCATAACTCCATTCATGAATTTGGCTCGGCTGCGGCTGATTTTAACGGCAAAGAGTCAAATAAGCAGATGATAAGCACGCTCTTTTTCAATCCAAGCTTTGATGGCGGAGATGGTAGGCAGCCACTAAAGCCAACAACAGATATCTTTAACAACAACAATGGTGGCAAAGAAAACACGGTCATTGGTGTATTTATGGATCCGCACGGAGAGAAATACACAAATAAAGACGGCTCAATAACCAAAGGCGGACTTATAGCAGCCGTTATAAACAATAACCTTGATGTGAGAGAGGGCGAGACAACCGCAAGAGGCAAAAGAGAAGGCTATGATAAGAGCGTAGATAGCAAAGAATTTAATAGAGCATTTGAGCTGTTTGAACTTATGGGCGAGATGAAATTTGGACCTGGCTTTATAAATGCTACCGATAACGATATAGCAGGTATGCCTAAATATATGCAAGATCACATTAGATCTAAAAGAGACTTTGTCTATATCGACTTAGAAAGTGGCTTTGTCAGCACTCCTGAAGATAGACGTAGGGGATATGAAGAAGACGAACTATCATTTAAAAAGATGATGGAGCGTAATCTAAAAATGCTAAAGCTACTCTTTGGTGAGATAGACAAGGACGGCAAAAAGAGCAAGGACTTTATGGATAGCTTTTTGAAATTTAGCATGCCACCTTTAAATTTAGTAAAAGAGCTAAATGAAAACCCAGCTGGAAAATACCTAGTAGATATGCTTGGTATAAAAAGAGATGTTGATATAAAGGTGTAGGGGGGAGTTAAAATGATAACTAGCATAAACGGACTTAGCAACACACCGATACAAGACAACACTATCCAAAAAGAAAACATGGCTAAAGATACCAAAGATGATGAAAAGGCCAAAATAGAAGCTTTATGGTATGGTCCAGTTGGAAAGAGCATAAAAGAGATTATTGACATAGACGAAAATGAAGATAATTGGGTTGCAAAAACGATAAGCAAAATAGATAATATGCTTTCTAAGCGTTACAATACCGAACAAGATCGCAACGCCATGTCGATGAAACAGCCAAAAACTTTAGAAGAAGCAAAAGATCAAGTCCTTATAATGTATTCTGATATATTAAAGGAAAACTCTGTTGATGGCAAGCCAACCATGATGGGCAAACTAATAGGTCTTGGCACAAAAGAAGAGGAGGCTGACCTAAGAGCTTTTATGGATAGCATGTCTTCTCTTTATCCAAATAATAACAAGGAGTCGCTTAGTCTTTTAGATAGAACTGATCTAAGCATAGATGAATTTAAAACATTATTTGCCAAAGCAAGAGAAAAAGCAACAAAGGATGTTGCAGAACAAAGAAAGCAGATAATTAAAGAAGAACAAGAATACAATGCAAATTTAGCCAAAGAGCAAAGCGAGAAGAAATTTAAACCTATGCAGATTAAAAAGAAGTATGAGACCTATGATATAAACAAGGATCAAAAATTTCTCTATGCAAGAGAGCTTTTAAATTTCAAAGAAAAAAGAGGCATAGACGTCTTAGAGCTTATGCAAAAGATAGATAAGAAGCAAATTTTAAATAAGATGGCTTAAATTTAAAGGATATTAGATGATAAACGCACTTGGTAGCTACCCCTTAAATTTAGAGCAGAACATAAAGGTATCAACCAAAGTTGCCACCAAACAAACCAGCTCAGAGGTTTTAGGCTACAAGGTAGATAAGGATGGCTACTTTACAGATGAGTTTAATAAACAAGCTGGCATCCCAAGTGAATATAAAATTCACTCAAGCACGCTGGAGTCTTTAGTCAATGTTGCAGAGGGGACATCATTTTTTAGTCGCACCTTTAAAAGCATAGATATAGCAAAGACTGCTGGCAATGCCTACAAAATTCTCTGCCAAGTCGTTGGCGAAGACACGCTAAATTCAAAAGATAGCTTTAGCATTGACGAGATAAGAAATTTCCCACAAGGCTTTTCTTATAACCGCCAAAGTATGCAAGTAACTAAGATCCATAACTCCATTTATGACTTTGATGCAGCTGCTTCTAGCTTTAACTACAAAGAGTCAAACAAGCAGATGATAAGCACGCTCTTTTTCAACCCAAGCTTTGATGGCGGAGATGGCATGCAGCCACTAAAGCCAACAACAGATATCTTTAACAACAATAATGGTGGCAAAGAGAGTGTGGGAAGTGGTGTTTTTATCGATCCACACGGCGAAAGATACACAAACAAAGATGGCTCTATAACTAGAGGCGGACTTTTAGCAGCCGTTATAAATAGCAACCTTGACGTCAAAGAAGGTGAAACCACCGTTTTTGGAAAGAAGCAAGGCTTTGATAAGAGCGTAGATAGTAAAGAATTTAGTAGGGCATTTGAGCTATTTGAGCTTATGGGTGAGATGAAATTTGGAGCAAATTTCAACAAAGCAAGCGACTCTGATCTATCTGGTATGCCTGAATATATGCAAGAGTATGTTAAGTATAAAAGAGACCTTGTCTATGTAGATCTAACGACTGGGTTTGTCGGTAAGTATTCAGATGAAGAAGACGAACTCTCATTTAAAAAGATGATGGAGCGTAATCTAAAAATGCTAAAGCTACTCTTTGGTGAGATAGACAAGGACGGCAAAAAGAGCAAGGACTTTATGGATAGCTTTTTGAAATTTAGCATGCCACCTTTAAATTTAGTAAAAGAGCTAAATGAAAACCCAGCTGGAAAATACCTAGTAGATATGCTTGGTATAAAAAGAGATGTTGATATAAAGGTGTAGGGGGGAGTTAAAATGATAACTAGCATAAACGGACTTAGCAACACACCGATACAAGACAACACTATCCAAAAAGAAAATGCAAAAATGTCAAAGGAGCAAGAAAAGGCTTTAATTGATTCATATATGCAAAATTTAATAATTGATAATGTTGAAAAATACATCAAAGAAGACAGAAGTAGTGAAAACTGGATAACAGAAACCATAGAGAAGATAGACAATATGCTTTCAAAAAAGTATAGCTATACCATTGATGAAAGGCGAGCTTTATTATCAAAATATCCAGAGACCTTAGAGGAATTTGAGATCAATGTATTACAATCTCACATGGATTGGTTGCTTACCAACTCTGTTGATGGCAAACCAACAATTTCTGGACTGATGGTCGGTATCGGCACAGCAGAACAAGAGGCTGAACTAGAAGATTTTATGAAATCATTTTCTGAAGACACAATGATGAGTAATGATGGTGCTAGATTGTTTGCTAGAGCAGATCTAAGTATAGAAGAGTTTAAGAAGCTTTATAGAGAAGATGTAGAAAAAACTACAAAAGAGCATAAAGAATTTCTGGCTAAACTACACAAAGAAGAACAAGAATACAATGCAAATTTAGCCAAAGAGCAAAGCGAGAAGAAATTTAAACCTATGCAGATTAAAAAGAAGTATGAGACCTATGATATAAACAAGGATCAAAAATTTCTCTATGCAAGAGAGCTTTTAAATTTCAAAGAAAAAAGAGGCATAGACGTCTTAGAGCTTATGCAAAAGATAGATAAGAAGCAAATTTTAAATAAGATGGCTTGATGAATAAAAAATAGCTACTTTGTTTTATTGTAGAAAGCAATGATTGCTCTAAATTTAGTCCTTTTATACGGTTTTATCCACTTTTTTATTTGCGACTTTTTCTAAAATTTCAAATATGCTTTCGCCATTATCAAATTCAGTTTTTATAAATTTGTAAAATTCTTTAAATTTTTCATCGGCTTGCATATCATAAGTTTTAAATTTCTTAGTTACTTGCATAGGCTTAAAGGTTTCTTGTTTTTGTGTATCAGTTTGATTATCTTGTTCTTCATGATCACTTTTTTGATCCATTAGTCCATAGTCACCAACCTCTTGCGGCATACTCCTATTTATAACTTTAGAATATTTCTCAATAAATTCATCTACACTTATATTAGACGATTCAAGGAGCTCGCGACCCTCATTACTAAAAGACACACCAAATCTTTCTAAAGTTCGACGTATCTTTTGTCCTTCTAGATTATCATCTGACGTTTTACCCCAAATAGTTTGTTTATTATCATTGTAGGATTTAAAAGCCCCAGTAAAGTTTGTGCTATTGCCCATCACTTTCTTATAATTAACTCTACTTGCGAATTCTTTTCCTTCAAATAGTGAATCGTTATTTAGATTTGGCGAATAGGTTATATTATTAAGCATTGTTAAGGTCTCACTTTATTTAGATATTCCAGCATCTCTTTCATAGGTTTTAATTCTTTTTTATGGTATTAATTTGCATTAGAGCATCTTGCTACCACCTATCCAGCAATGCTGTTTTATACACTAACACATATTCAGCTAAAGAATATGAATTCAACCTACTTAGGTTTAATGCTTTTATGGGCTAGAGTATAATCAATAACTAAATCGACCTTTCAACAATTTAGTTTATATATGACTTATCCATACACAAAAGTATTACTAATAGAACTTATCCTCTCACTCCAAGAATTTGCTAGAGAATTTATATCCTCTCCAGCTGGCTTAAATTTCTCATATTCGTTTGAGGTAACACTCTCTGCGCTAGTGTTCTTTGATCTTGCATACATTAAAAGCGTTAGCTCTTTAAGCCTTTCTTTTATGAGCGCCTTTATACTCTCAATATCTTTACCCACTTTTTCAAAATCCACAAAATACTCTTTATGCTCTCCAGTGCTTGAGATATCATTTAAGGCAGCGCTACTTAGCTTAGTCTTTGCACTATCACTTGGTAGTGGTCTAGAGCTGCGCAAAAATCCCATAAAAAGAGCCTCTTTGCTATAACCTTCATCTACTTGATATACCGACATATCAGGGTTAAAGCTAAACTCATCACCTGCTTCGCTCATCGTAAAATCAACCTCTTTTACTATGAGCCTAACGCCTGCACTTGAAAGCTCTTTGCTAAGAGATTTAGCGCTATTTAGCTCATCAGTGCTAGAGTAGATATTTGAGATAGTAGAGTTTGATAGATCTTTTAGCAAATGTCCTTTGGCATCATAGCGAGTGCCTTTTGTACTGTAGCCTTTTGGTAGTTTGCCTATATCTGCAAGGGTGTAGCTCTTTTTATCATCACCTAAAGCAGAGGTCATTTGATCAAATAGTCTGTAGTAGTGCTTTATGGTGTCAGCCATATCGATATTATCAAAGATCTTTATCTGCTCGTCTTTGCTCTTGATGCGGTTTAACACATGGTTGCGCTCGGCAAATCTACTAAGCTCATCAAGTGTGCTTTTGTGGATTTTAAAGTCCTGCGGTAAGCTGGCTGCTTTATTAAAATCAGCTCCCATAAAGCCAGCCTTATCTACTGTGTAGCCATAAGCTTGAAGCTCATTAAAATTTAAAGAGATAAGGCTATTTTGTGAAGAAGTGGTATAAGTAAATTTAGCTGGTTCTTGGAGTAATAGAATTAAGGAGAACACTTAATCACTATATTAGTGAAATATGTACTTCTTAATTCTTTTTTATTTAAGAAACTAAGAGAAAGGGGGTAAAAATGAGGAATTATGAAAAGATAACAGCACTCTATGAGAGATTAAGTCGTGATGATGAACTTCAAGGAGAAAGCAATTCTATTGTAAATCAAAAGAAAATCCTTGAAGAATATGCAGGTAAAAATAATTTAAGCAACATCATACATTTTACAGATGATGGAATAAGCGGAACACAGTTTGATAGACCGGGCTTTATGGCAATGATGAACGGAGTTAATCAAGGTAATATAATAGGTTGTATAATCGTAAAAGATATGAGTAGACTTGGCAGAGACT
Source organism: Campylobacter concisus (assembly GCF_002165775.1). Taxonomy (NCBI): domain Bacteria; kingdom Pseudomonadati; phylum Campylobacterota; class Epsilonproteobacteria; order Campylobacterales; family Campylobacteraceae; genus Campylobacter; species Campylobacter concisus. Next base: position 23,338 of record NZ_NDYP01000008.1, read on the forward strand.
ATCTTAAAGTCGGTCAATGTATGGAAATCTTAAGACAAAAGGGAGTTAGGCTCATTGCTATCAATGATAATGTAGATAGCTTTTATAGAGAAGATGATTTTACCCCTTTTAGAAATATTATGAATGAATGGTATACAAGAGATACTTCAAGAAAAATACAATCTACATTCAGGTCAAAGGGGGAAAGCGGAAAGCATACGGCAAGCTCTCCACCTTATGGATATATCAAAGATGAAAAAGACAAAGATAAGTGGATTGTAGATGAAAAAGCAGCGGAGATAGTAAGGAGAATATTCAATCTGACCATGCAAGGCAATGGTCCGTATCGAATAGCAAAGATATTGGAAAGTGAAAAAGTAGATATACCTGCTTACCATCAGCAAAAATTAGGATATGGACTACATCAAAGCAAAGTGTTTGAACATCCTTATCGCTGGTGCAGTTCTACAATTGTAAGTATCTTAAAGAAACAGGAATATTTAGGTCATACTGTAAACTTCAAAACAAGAAAGCATTTCAAGGATAAGAAAAGCAAATATGTATCTGAAGAAAACTGGCTGATATTTGAAAATACCCACGAGGCAATTATAGACCAAGAAACCTTTGATAATGTGCAAAGGATAAGAGGAAATGTAAAAAGGTATCCCGATGGTTGGGGAGAATATCACCCTTTAACTGGGCTTATGTATTATGCAGATTGTGGCAGTAAAATGTATGTTCATAGAACAAGTAATTACAAAAATATTCCCTATTACACTTGCAGTGCTTACACGAAAGTACCCTGTGGAACGCTTTGTCCATCTACTCACAGGATAAAAGCGGAAGCAGTCTTAAACCTTATACAGGAAACCTTAAAAGACATTAAAAAATATCTTGATGAAGATCACGAAGCCTTTATCCGTTCCATTTAAAATGAAATGGAAGAAAAGGAAAAAGTAGAGATAGAAAAGAAAAAAATAAGATTAATGGAAAGTAAAAACAGGCTTCAGGAACTTGAACGATTGATGTGCCGTATTTACGAAGATATGATACTTGAAAAAATACCAAGTAATAGATATGAGATACTTAACAGTCAATATGAAACAGAGCAAATAGCTTTAAGCAAAGAAATTAAAGACTTAGAGTTTGCAATATCAAGATATGAAAAAGAAACAGATAAGGCGAAAAAGTTTATATCTCTAATAAGCCGATATGAAAATTTTGATGAACTTACAACTACAATGATAAATGAGTTTGTAGAAAAGATTATTGTTCATGAAAGGAATAGAAAAGGTAGTCAAACATCAAAGCAAAAAATAGAGATATATTTTAATTTTATCGGTAACTATGAGCCACCAAAAGAAGAATTGACTGAAGAAGAAGAAGAAGAAAGATTAAAAATTGAGGAAGAAGAGAGAAAAATCAAGGAAAGAAAAGATAGACTTCATCAAAACTACTTAAAGCGTAAAGTAAATGGAAAACAACAGGAATATGAGGAAAGGTATAAGGCAAGGAGAGAACAGAGAAAACAAGAAAAATTAAAGGTTCTGAAAAGGGCAGGTATACAAGTTAATAAGTTAGAAAAAAGAGATTGAAGTTAGTCAATCTCTTTTTTAGTACAGGTATCAAGTATATCAATTATGTTATTTGCAATTGCATGGATAACAGTAACGGCAACAGAATTACCAAACTGTTTGTAACTTTGAGTATCACTTACAGGAATGATATAGTTTTCGGGGAAGCCTTGAAGTCTTGCAGCTTCACGAGGTGTTAGTTTTCGTGGATTTTTTCCTTTTTGCTCAATAAGTATTTCACTCCCGTCTTTATAATATCTTGCAGATAATGTATTTGTATAAGGACTGTTTTCATTGAACAATGTGTAACCAAATCCATTTCCCTTTATTTTATGTTCTTTCTTTCGTCGTTGATGACCTTGCCAAAGTGCATTTGAAATGGTGTATTTAGTATCAACATTTTGCTCTAAAATATTTCCCACAGAAACATCTGGGCAGGGAGGAATTGGAAAAGAAAAATCTTTATAGTTATCTATTTTATCCTTATCAAATCCAACAATGTAAATACGCTCTCTATTTTGTGGAACACCGAAGTCTTTTGCTTTAAGTATAATAGAATGAACATCGTAGTTTAAATCCTTTAATGTTTTTTCTATTGTTTTATAGGTACGACCTTTATCGTGAGATTTTAGGTTTTTGACATTTTCAAGAAGAAATGCCTTAGGTCGTTTCTCTTTAATAATTCTTGCAATTTCAAAAAATAATGTTCCACGAGTATCTTCAAAACCAAGCTTTTTACCGGCTTGACTAAATGCTTGACAAGGAAAACCACCGACAATAATATCATGATTAGGAATATCTTTTTCAGATATTTTTGTAATATCTCCAAAAGGAGTTTCACCAAAATTTGCCTTATATGTTTTTACTGCAAATTTATCAATTTCACTACTGAATACGACATTTGTTTTACCTGTTTGGTAAAATCCAAGCCTTGTACCACCAATTCCGGCAAATAAATCAATGATTTTATAGGGGGCATTTTCATTATTGGGGAAAGGTACTTTTTCAGGAAATGATAAAATATGTTTCAGCTCAATGGACGATGGCTGACTTTCTCCATTTTCCCATCTGCGAATTGTCCTATCTCCGAATTTGGACATACCAACAGCATCAGCTAATTCTTTTTGAGTCATTTGTAATCTGATACGCTTATTTTTTATTAAAATAGCAGGGGAATTATCTATGATTTGTGGTATAATATTCATATATATTCTCCTTTTTATATATGTTATTTCAAGGACTAACTGTCCTCTATTTGACACTATTGTACCATATAGAAGAAAATTTTTCAAGAAAGGAAAAGAGTTATGGCAAATATTTCTCTTGATGAATATAAAAACTTAGTTAAAGAAAAAAGGAAAGAAGGCTTTAAACAGCCTTATGACTTAGTTTATGATAATTTTATTACATTAGGATACGACAAAGTCCCTAAAGAATTCTTTTTAAGTAATGCAAGTGAAGTTGTTGAAAAACTTAGAAATAGCTGTTGGAGTGAATTTCAGCCATTAGAAAAAGACTTTACTTCAAAAATGCTAAAAGAGTTAGTTGATGATGAGTATATCAAAACTCTTACACCAATAGAGGCAATTACTTGGTTTGTGGAAGAATTTCCGGAACATATATATGCTTTGACTTTGTCAAATACTCAAAGTAGGAGGAGTAGAGCAGGTAAAGAATTTGAAAGTATTATAGAACTCATTTTGATTGGTGCAGGGATTCCACTTGACAGTCAAGGTAATATAGGTAAACAAGAGTTTGTCAATAAAGGTCTTGGTAAATTGGTAGATTTAGTTTCTCCGGGTGTTTTAGAATACATTGTAAATAAGAGAAATACTGTCTTAATTAGTGCAAAAACCACATTAAGAGAAAGATGGCAAGAAGTACCTGAAGAAATGGGAAGAACAGGTGCAAGAGAAATGTTTTTAGCAACTCTTGATACTTCTATTAGCTCTGATGTATTGAACACTCTATATGAGGCTAATATACAAGTTACAACAACAAAAAATATAAAAGAAACATATTATTCCGATAATGAAAGGGTATTAACCTTTGAAAAGTTGGTTGAAATATGTTTAGACAATGTTTCTCATTGGAAAAATTTCAACTACACAGTAGAACAAAATGAGCAAATGATAGAGCTTATCACTAAGCAAATTGAAAAACACCAAAATCATAAATTTGTAGAAGAATATTATGATGAGAGATTAAAAAACATAAAGAAGTAGACAAATTAGAATTTGTCGGTATATCATTAAATCGCATTTTTTCGATTAAACTATGGAATACAAAGGAGCAAATAATCATGAGCGAACAGAGAATCTATTGCATGGACCTTGTAAAAAAAGAGGATCCGGAAAAGGCTGTCAGAACACCGTTTTATCAGACAGAATCTACAGGCGGATCGGTCTGGGTTATCAAACCCGGTCAGACATTGCAAAAGCACTATCACCACAATTCCGACGATATATGGATCGTCCTTCAGGGAGAGGGAATATTCTACCCCCAGCCTAATGAAGAGGTTCCATTCAAGAAAGGCCATGTCATAGTATCGAAGAAAGACTCCTGCCACGGAGCAAAAAATACTGGAGATGAGGATATCATCTTTGTAAGTATAGTAGCACCTGTCCCTTCCGACTATGATCCTATAAACGAGTGACAGGAAAATAAAATTCCCGTTTGACAAAGGATTGTGATTATACTTGAGAAAGAAAAATGTTTATATAACATTGGGATACATAGCTGTATATCTGGTGATATATTGGTGAGAGCAACTTGATTGGTTGGCTATTTACTAATATTTCAACTGGTGAGCATAGTTATTTATATGGTTGGTTGCTCAGTAGTAATCTGTTTTGGTATGCACTTGCGATTTCTGCGCTTCCTTCTCTTTGGGGTAAGTTTAAGTTTTCGGCTGTTACTACGGCGGGATTTATTGTAGGTATTGTAGCAGGCATAATCGTTGAGAAATACAAGAAGTAAGTCAAATTTCAGTTTGTCGAGCTGAATAATACAGATTCAAGACGATAGAAAGTAAAACATCTATCGTCTTTTCTTATGAAAAAAACTTGAAAGGAGATGAAATTTATGGACAATAAAAACAGAATTAGAAAAAGTAAAAGAAAAGATTGAAAGCAAGTAAGAAGAAAAAAAATATGAAAAGAAACTATCTCAGCTTAAAAATCAGGAAAAGAAAATCAGAAAGCAAACGAGCCTTGAAGAAAGAAAAAAGCGAAACCATAGATTGATAGAGCGAGGAGCAATCTTAGAAAGTTTAATTGAGGGAGCAAGCGAGAAAAGTAATGAAGAAATAAAGGCTATTTTGCAAAGAGCATTTCAAAAAGACTAAGAAACGCAAGGACATAGTATAATTGTAATTCCCTTAGATTTTCTAAGGGCGCAATTATACACCCTTTAGGTGTCCTTGCGACCTGCGGTGCTTTTACCCTTGCGGGGAGCAAAGAAAAAAGCCGAAGCATTTTTCCGTATTAAAGGCAAAAGACAACTGAATATAATTCATTCGCTTTTTTATCATCAAGGGTAAAGCACATTCACTATCGCTCACCCTTGACAATAAAAATTTGAAACAGATAGCTTACATTAAGCCGACATACTGAAACAACAAAAGTCGGCTTTTTCTATTGTACCGTTTCAAAACGCTCATTCAGTTTATAGAAAAGCAAAAGTATTTTTAAGACCGACATCTAAAACAACAAAAGAAAAATAAGAAGATGACAAATGCCACATTCCCAAAATGGGAGTGTACCTAAATCAAAGACAGTACTAATCAAAGGGGGTAGTGAAACACGACTTCCTTAAAAGATAAAAGGAGTAACGATTTGTTGCTACATTTTCATAACAAAAGATAGGAGAGAAAAATGGCAGATAAAAGGATGTTTTCAATAAAGATAGTGGATAGCGACTTATTTTTGGATATGCCATTAAGTAGCCAATGCCTGTATTTTCATCTATCTATGAGGGCAGATGATGATGACTTAAAAATTCTAATTACAAAAGGTTTTGTAATTGTCTTTTAAAGAGGGGTTATAGTCATTACCTATTGGAAGATAAATAACTACATCAGAAATGACAGACGAAAAGAAACGATGTATCTTGAAGAAAAGCAAAGTATAACGCAAACGGAAAATGGAGCATATATCAAGGTTGAAAATCTTGGTATACCAAATGACAACCAAGTGTCAACCGTTTGTCCGCATAGTATAGTTAAGGGTAGATTAGATAAGAGGAGAATAGAACAGGTTGCCCCAGTGTCCCTTTATGGAGAGTATCAAAATATTCATTTAACCGATGAAAAATACCAAAATCTAAAAGATAGGCTGAAAGGTCATACAGATACAATGACTGAAAAGCTATTAAGATATATCAAAAGTAAAGGCACAGACTACAAAGACCACTATGTAACAATCCTTAATTGGTATGAATTGGTATGAACAGGATAAAGAAAAGCTATCACAGAAAAATAATCAAAATAAAAGCCATAGAACCTATTCAACCAACTATGAAGACAGCGACAGCCTATAAAAGGTGTTTTTAAGGGTTTAATCATAAAAGAGGTGTCAGACTATGGTTAAGATAAAAATAAGCCTTAAAAACGCATTATAGAGCCTGATGTAGAAAAGGAGACTAAAATTATGAATGATAAAGAAAATATGATTACTACAAAAATTCAAGGGACAGATTTTATCTACAACAAAGATACTCACTATGAAGAAGACGGACATATCTATTGCAAGATTTGTAATGAAAGAATAGACGGTAAGGTAATTCCGATGTTGGATAAGCCTATGATTATCAGAACGGCTTGTAAATGTGATAGAGATAGAGCTGAACAAGAAAAAACTGTTAAAACAAGATAGGTTGAGACAAAGCTGCTTTATATCCAAAAATCAAATAGCCTACACCTTTAAAAATGCCGATGAAGATACAGATAAGGAAATCATCAAAAAAGCAAAGAACTATGTAAAACATTTTGAAGAAATGAGAAAAGATAATGTTGGACTGTTACTTTACGGAAATGTAGGAAGTGGCAAGACCTATGTAGCTTGTGCTATTGCCAACGCTATAATTACAGAATATAGCCATACAGTAAAAATGAGGAACTTTGCACAGATATTAAACGACTTACAAAAAGGCGGCTTTAATCTTGATAGAAACGAATATATCGAATAGATAACAAGCCCTACCCTACTAATTCTTGATGATTTTGGAATAGAGAGAAATACAGAATATGCCTTAGAGCAAATTTACAATGTAATCAATGCAAGATACCTAAAGGCAAGACCAACCATTATAACTACTAACCTTAATTTCAAAGATATAGAAAAAGAACAGGAAGATATAATGCTTGGCAGGATTTATTCAAGGATAATCGAGATGTGTTTACCTCTTAGGATAACGGGACTTGATAGAAGAAAAATACAGAGCAAAGAAAAGCTGAAGAAAGCACAAAACTTAATAGATGAATGAGAGCGATTGGAAAAGTAAAAAATTCTAATCGCTTTTTAATTGCAAGAAAAGGAATGATGATATGCAAAAAAATAATACAGAAACAAAAACAATAAAGAAGATTGGAAAAACTACCTATGAAGTTGTTGTACATTTTAATAAAAATACTACTGAAACAATGCAAGACAAATTGAAACGCATAATGCTTAGAGAAATTGAGAGTGAAAAACATCAAAAAAATGATAAAAATGATTAGAAAGTCCTTGACAAGTTGTTACAGGTTTGGCTCGCTAATCTTTTCTTTGGTCTTTTGGTTAAAAATATCACTAAAATTTGCAGACCTGCCTTGTTTGTGCTGTTGCTTAGTGTATGAATTTATATTGGTGCTTAAGATGCTAATATCATTCGTGGTTTGCCTCCTAGCTTCTTGCTTTTTAAGTTTTAATTAAAGTAACCATAAAATAATTGACTATCCAAATTTATCAGTCAAAATAAACAAGTGACAAATATGCCAATCACAAAAATTACAAAAATTTACTTTTACTAAGTCATTCTTTGGTGGGACTGATTTAATTCCAGTATGCGCCAAAATTCAATTCAGATATTAGGGCGAGCATACTCTATGTAGCTACAAAATGTTACCATTTGCATCTCCATAGAGGCTCGCAAGGATAGCTTGCCGCTCCCTTGACCCACGCTTAAAAAATATTTTCTTTATTAAAGTGGCCATGCAAGATAGGCTTTTTTTAATAAAAGCTTAAGTTGATTAAAGGCAGCCATAAGAACAAAAATAATTAGACTAAATTATTTTTTATGATCTACAAAATATATTTTAGTATATTTTTAAAATGGCAACGTAACAAATAATGTTTGGAAGTAATAAATGAGATGATTATGTAATAAACTTAGTAGAGTCTCTACGTTTAAAACATATCTAGACTTTGAGTTTTTTCCTTGCATACATCACCCACATGGTGATATATGCTGGCTTTTTGGGAGTATTCACGCTCCTCTATAAATTCTCTACATATTCTTGTAGCATCTTGTGCTCTATCTGTAAGCTCTCGTATTCTTCTCTCAAATTTTGGAATTTTTCTTCTAAATTTTCTAATTTTTCTTCCAAGCAAGATATTGAACTCTCGTACATATCTCTTTGTTGCTGCAAAGATTCCGTTAAGGCGTCGTTGCAATCTTTGTTCAAGCTCTTGACTTTCTTTGTTAGCTCTGTCACATTTGTCTGTAATATCGCGAGCTTCTTCTCGCAGTCTTGTTGCAAATTCATTGTTTCTAATTCGTGCTTGCTCCTTTCGTCTTCGATCGTCTTCGTCAAGCGCTCGTTCTCTTCTAGCAATGCTTTCTCTAATGCTGTCATCCTCTACTCCATTTTCATTAATATAAATTTCCTGCTCTCGTTCTCTATTATCTCTTTGTCTTTTGGAATCGATATGTAATACTCCCTCTGGGTCTTGTCCGCAGTAGGTTGGCTGTATCTCCATTGTTTTGGTATCGTCCAAGCTACTTCTTCCTTTAATATCATTGCGTGCACTACCCAGCCAATTGCTATTCCCAAAATTAGTGCGGTAGCCGCTGATAGCGAGATTATCACCGATCTGTCCTTGTGATGCAAGGATATTGTTTTTTGAAGTTCTTTCGACATATCTTTCTTGATTAAATCTATCTCTTTTAGCAATAAGCTCCTCAAGTTTTCGCCTATTTTCTCTGCACTCTGCTTGTGTATTTCTATCATGGAATTCTCTAATTCTTCTGCTTGAGCTTTGGCTGAGTTCTCCAAGTCTTTGAGCACTGGTGAAGTCTGCATCGTATATTCCTCCTTTTAGACGATTTTTTGTTTTTTTAGTAGGCAGTATGATCGTTATGCCTTTTTTGTTGATCCTGGTTATTTCGATACCATTTTGTTTAAGAAGTTCAATCATGTGGTCTCTATTTTTAATATAGCCTTGCTTAACCAGATCGTGCAACTTTTGGTCTAGCTCTTCTAAATTTTTATAATGATTGATGTTTTTCTTGCTAGACAATATAGTTTGCTCTTTTGCTGGATCATCTGGACTTGATAGTCCATACTCATCGTTAATGATCTTTTTGATTAGATCTATTCTCGTTTGATCATATTTGGCAAAATAAGGATTAAATGACCTGTCTGTTTCAAGATCTATCTTAGGGATAAGGAAATTTAACTCAAGCCGTCCATCCTTGTCTGAGTGTTCTACCCATAATACATTTGTACGTTCAAGCATATATTCACCCAAAAGAGCATATTCAAAATCCTTAATAATTTTTAGTTTTTGCTCTTCAGTTAAAAAGTCATGCCTCTCTTCAAATGATAAAACACCAAAACAGGTCTTTTGTTTATAGGTGATGCCTTTTATAATAGCTCTAGTTAAATTTTCATCACCTTTTATAACTCTTGCTGTTCCAGCAGCTTTTCTCTCATTTAAAAGATAATTTATGCTCCCAAGGCCACCACCAGTATAAGTACGAAGAAATTTAACTAGCATCACTAGTGCCTTTATTTGTATTGATACAAGGCGAATCAAGAAACATATTTTTTACCCAATATTTCATAAATTTTATGTAAGATCTTATTATCGTCGGCTATGATCTCAATACCAACTCTATCTAGGCTTTGCCCACTATTTAATTTGGTGGCTATTTGGTTTATGTTTTGTCCTTGTCTAGATAGCTCAATTAGAAGTTCCCTTATAATTGGTGCATAAATCTGCTTAGACAACATAGCTCTTAGGGCAAATTTTGAGAAAGTTAGGCCACTTTCTTGTAATTTATTATTAATCACCAACCATTCTGCATTACTTAGCCTAAGTCTTTTAGTTATGACTTTGGTTACCTTGCGTTTTTTTATCTTTTCAGAACTCACGTAAATTTACTCCCAATCTAAGAAGAAGCCACTCAAAAAATCCTATGCCATAAAAATTTTTGTCAGACTTGCTCTTTAAATATCTTTTAAGGTTATTTTATAAAATTTCACAGCCTAAAACAAGGAATTCGGTAGGCTTCAGGCCGCTAAAATGCGTGTTTTTTAAAAATACTATGAAATATATAATATAATTTTTGTAGCTTCTGGATTTTCTCTTAAAAATTTAGTCTAGTATGAAATTAAGAAAATAAAATAATAAAAATATAGGGGTTATGCTCATCATAAAAGAGCACTTTAGATAGGACAAGCTAATAACATAAAATTAGTTACTAGCAAATCACAGATAACTAAAGTCTAGCTTTATGCTTAGTTAAATTTATCCTTTAGCATCTCGTATACTTCGTTGTTCTCTCTTTTGCCGACAACTAGCACTAACACTACTATCTCACTATCTTTTACCTGATATGCCAAGCGGTAGCCGACATCTCTTAACTTGATCTTATAGACATCTTCGTAGCCTCGTAGCTTGTCCTTGGCAACCTTTGGGTTTTCTAGACGCTCACTTAGCTTCTTTTTAAACTGCACTTTTATGCTATTGTCTAGCTTTTGCCACTCTTTTAAAGCGCCTGGTAAGAACTCTAACTCATAGCTCATCTAAGCTTACTTTTACTGGTTTTTCACCACTTGCTAGAGCAGCATCTACTGCTTTACTTAGATGATACTCTTCTATTATCTCTGCCATTTTTTCATAGACAGCACTTGGTACTAGATATGCGCTAGGGACATTGTGGTTTAGTATAGCTACGACATTATCTCCAGCTTGTTTTAAAATTTGAGCTGGAGACTTTTTTAGCTCACTTATGCTAGCTGTAAAATTTGCTTGTATAGTTTGCATTTTTATCCTTTATTTAATACCTAAAATAATACTAAATAAGATATAAAGATAGTCTTAAAAGTTTATGCTTTGAAATTTATCCCTACTCATTATCATACGATACCATCTCTACTTTAGCCTTTAGTGTGTTTGCATTAATAGGCTTGGCATAAGTGTTTAGTAAAATTTTATACTGCTTTTCATGTCCTACTATCTGGGCTATAAGGTTAGCTTCTACCTCGCGTTGCACTAGATAGTCTATAAAGTAGTGCCTAAAAGAGTAGAAGGTCTTTTTAGAGTCTTTGTCTATAAACTTTCTTTGGATCTGGCTTCTAAAAATTTCAGAGAAGTCCTTATTGCTTACCTTAAATATATTTCCGCTTTTCTTGCTATTAACATATTCTAGCAGACCTAGATCTATGAGCTTACTATGAATAGGCACAAACCTAATGCTGTTTTTGGTCTTGGTGGTTTTACCATCATTTGTGTTTATGTTAAAGCAGTAAATCCCATCTTTTAAAGCTATATCTTCCTTATGAAGCTGTGTGATCTCTTTTATCCTCATGCCACTATAAGCAGCTATCATTGTGACGTAGTAGAGCTCACTAGCCTCTATCCTTGAACTTGGTGATTTACCACTTTGTTTGATACTAGTTACTATCTCAAAGATCTTTCTAGCTTCTGATGCTTCGTATGGAAGCACTGCCCTTTCGCTAGGGTCTATGTCTATCTTGACATTCATTTTTGCAGTTATGCTTTTACTTATATAGCCGCTATCAAAGCAGTAGTTAAAAAACTGAATAACCCTTATCATATATTTTTGGATAGTAGGCTCAGAGAGTTTATCGTCATTTTCTCCTAGCTTAAGTATCTGAGATAAACTTTTATCTTTATACCTGCTCTTTTGAGCTAGCTTAGTTGGAATTTTATAAAGAAGATCTCTAAATTCAAGCAAGTTATCTCTTGTGATCCTATAAACTGGCGTATCTTCGTTAAAGTATAAAAATAAGAGCTTTTTTACGCCAGTAACTAGTCTTTGCGTATCTGGCGACCACTTGTCAGCTCTTTTAGTGTTTGTCTCAAATATCTCGAATGCATCCTTTAAGCTCTTTTGATCTTCTAAATTTAAAGCTGAGAATTGATTGCTAGAGCCAGATGTCGCTTGCAGTACTTGCCTGATCTCATACTCTTTGGTTATTTTGGCGCTAGGATTAAAAATACTAAAGCTACTATCGTCATCTAATTTTATCTTGATATTTTTTGGTGGATTTGGGTCCATTATAATATCTTCCATGCTTCTATGGTCATTCTTTGTTCTTACTAGCTTTAAATTTGAAGTTGAGCCATACTTTTGATCTAGTATGGCATAAACCGTCTCGCTAATCCTCTGAGCCATAGCCTTAAGCTGCCCATCAGTAATGGGCAAACAACCACTATTTTCAAGCTCTTTTATATTTTCTTGAAAAGAATCTATATCCTTAGCATCAAACGAACTAGGCGTGGCTTTAGTATCATTAGAGCCATCTTCAAGGAAACAGTGCTCACGCTTGTCATCAAAGAGCACACTGCTCTTCTCAAGCTTTGATACAAGATAGTTAAGTGTTAGTATGTTTTTCTCTAAAAGAGTTTGCCCTATGTTCTCTTTATCCTTGCTGCCAAGAGCACCAGCAGTGTTAGTGATATTACTTATATCCTTAATTAAAATTTGAGGTAGATCGCCATCTATCAAACTTTGTTTAAAGTAGTCATTGAGCGCATTTAGAAATTCTACATCCATCTTCTTATTAAGAAGAGAGTGCTCTTTGATGCTCTTACTAAGCTTTACTTTCATAAACGAATTTACAAAAGATTGGATTATGTTATCACTAAGATTCATGTGAACTGCCCTTTTTATCAGGTAAAGATTATTATCTAGAATTTTAGCCCTTTTTCTGGCTTTTTCCAAGAGATTAGTGGATGTGGAGAAGCAAATTTCTCGCTTTTCGTTAAAAAATTTTCTGATGCTTGGAGCAAGTGTGACTCGGTAGTAATATATACCGTTTCGCTCCCTTAAGTGTTGTCCCATATTTAATAGCCAACCGGTCAAAAATGGAACAGTTTTATGTAACGACTAAGTAAAAAATCGTCTAAAGTGCGTATTTCAGGCTTTTGTGAGCTCATATAAAAAATCCTCATAAGCCGGAGGTCGGGAGTTCAAGTCTCCCCCGTGACACCATAAATACCTAAACTACGATGTTTCTACAATATTATATTGCAGTTACCTTTCATTAAATATAGCTTAATGTTTGTAGCAAAACAAAATTTTATGTAGCAAATTTTTAAGCTTGCAGTAATTTTAACACGTTTTTTGTAAAATTTTAAAAAACAAGTAAAATTTTTTAACGAATCATCTACTATGATATAATCTGTCACTCTACTGGGTTAAATTTTTACCATAACTTAAATAAAATGAGTATAGATGTGTAGTAAAAATGGCGTTTATAGCTATTGAATATGGGCTAAAAAATATTTTTGATGATTATGATTTATTCATATTTCCTAGCAATAAAACACAAAATAGAGATAGGCTGCATAAGCATCACGAGATCCTGCGTGTGTCAAATACCGGCTCCCATTTATAAAGATAAAAGAGCCAGAGTATTTAAAGGCAAAATTTGAGAATTTGCTTGGAGAGTATTTGGTGCGCAATTGATGATGATGCAATAATTTTTATTTGGTAATTTTAAGATATTTGTTTCGATTCCTCATATAAATACTAGCATTAAGTAATTCATAAGTATTTTTATGCTATACAATCAATTATAAGCAAAAACCCCTTGATATATCGTGCTTTTTAAAACATAAAATCATTTTTTTATTCTACTTACTATCAAATTCATTGACTCGACTATAAAAAAAGATTATAATGCTCACAATTTTTAAAAATATATTAATTAAAAAAGGAACCAGCATGAATAAAACTAATTAAAAGTAGAGGTTCTATTTAAGTATTTAATTAAAGAGAACCCCTACGATAAGTTGCGAGAACCCTTATTGTAATCGTTCTCTACTTTTAAACTACTTAAATAAAAACCTTATCAACAACTACCATATCAAAATAAAAGGCACACTATAGGTATGTCCATTTGGTGAGATGGCTATTGCTATCTTTGTAAAAATTTAAAAAGTCATAGGAGAAAAATATGGCGAATAAAAAAATGCTTTTAAATGATTTAAAAGCTATTAGAAAAAATAAAACAAAACAGGAGATTAAAAAAGCATGCTTGGACGTCTTTTTTCCAGAAAAAGCAACACTCAAAGAATGCAAGTTGCTAATCGAAAATCGTTATAACGTAAAGCTATCGAATAAAGAGTTTTTTAAATGGAAGAAAGAATATAAGGCACAAATAACGAATCAACCATCCGATGCAGATCAAATTCCTGAGGTTAAAGAAGATAATAAAAAAGATGAGGAACTAAGCAATGGCACTAACAATCAAGAGTAGCGATACAGCAGTTGCAGCAAATGCCGTAATTGCTCTACAAGAACATATCGAAATGAGCAATAAGGCTAGTGAAAATATTAGAAATAATATTGAACTTTTTAATCAAGCCGCAGATAGCTTTGATAAAAGCTTTAAAGAAAAAATAGAACTTATAGAGCAAGGAGGTATTGAACTTATAAATGCAACAAAAGAGATTCAAAACAACTTTCAAAATACTCTAAAGAGTGCAGATAAAACTATATCAAAGATTAACTCATCTTTTAGCTCTTTGATGAAAAAGATAGTATATGCATTAATTGCCTTTTTATTTATAGAAGTGGCCTTCTTTTTGGGCTACTTGTTTTATGATAGCTATAAGACAAATGAAACCAAAGCTGCGCTACAAAATAGGCTAGATAAAGCACTTTATAACGTGTCTAATCTTAAAGGCTTTATCATTCATATCTACAACCAAGATAGCCAAAAAGCTAACGAAGATTTTACTAAATGGCTAAACACAAATGGTGGCAGCAATGTTTGGTAGTAAGCAAATTTTTCTAATAGCAAGACACATACAATGTATGACACTTCGTTTTCATACCTTGTATAATCTTGCTCTGCCGAGGGCTACAATGCGAGATATAAGAAGCGTTAAAACGCTTCATCTCGCTAACACATTTTATGAAAGGATATCATATGTCAAAAAATGTCAAGGATAAGGTGCTCTCCGCAAGGATCACTTATCAACAATATGATAAGTTATCTAAAATAGCTTTAGAGTTAGATATGTCAAGATCAGAAATTATTTCCTATCTTATTGATAATGGAATTACAAACTCTGAACCCATAAAAAAGAAGGAGCTAGATCCAGCAATCCTTGCAAATTTTTCTAGACCTTTTAATAACATTAATCAAATAGCAAAGAAACTAAATATAGCTTATAAGACCAGTGGTAATATAGATTTAGAAGTGATACTGCGAGCACAAGAAGATTTGTACAAAACTCAATCAGTGCTAACTGAAATTTTAAGCCTAATAAGGAGTAGATATGATAGTTAAGATCTCAAAGGGAGAAAAAGGCATAGCTGATTATCTAAAAACTGGCAAGAAAAGAGATTCAAAGCTAACTAGAGATGAAAAAGATGATAGATTGCCACTGGCTGGAAATTTAGATCTTATTGAGATGTCTGAAAAGCACCAGAGCAAGAAAAAGAGTAAGAAACATAACTACTATCATATATCCTTGTCATTTACTTCAGAGGAGTGGAACAAACTATATGAAAGTGGCAATATAGATGAGTTTATAATGGACTTTTTGAGGCTCACTTTCCCAAATCACGACATAGATGAGCTATTTTTTTATGCTGAAGCTCATTTGCCTATAATCAAAGAAGAACCATATATTCCTCGTCCAGAAGGGGCGCTAGAAAATAGAACATTAAACAAGAAACATAAAAACGGTGAACCACTAAAAAGAGAGCCTCATATTCATCTAATAGTCTCTTTTGAAAATATGAAATTTACTCATAGTGTAAAAACTGGTGGAGTTATATATACAAAAGGTGCAGCCAAGCAACAAGTAAAAGCTATTATGGCTAAATCAGCAGAGAAATTTAAAAGAGTAGTTAATGACATCTTATCTAACAAGTATGGATTAAATAATATAGAGCCTTTAAGTATGGATGAAGACCAACTAAAAAAACAATATGAAAGCTTTAAAAGTGCAGCACAAAAGGTTAAGAAAGGCAAAGAAAAAGATACACGGATAAAGATAGAAACAGATGTGGTGATCGAGCCAAAAGCTAATACAAAAGAGCAAAATATAAGTGTTGAAGAGCTGCTAGCTGACGCTAAAAATTCTACAGCTGATTATCTGTTAAGAATGATAGAAGAAGATGAGAGTTTCAAAAAAGACTATTATGATAGAGCAAAGAGGCTTAATGCAGTGGATATAAGAGAATTTTTGCCTATGATCAATGCAAAATTTAACATCACTGCAAAACCTGAAATGGTAAATGACAAATATAAAGTAAGAGTGGATGGTTTTAATGGAACTTATAATCTAACTGATCTAATGTGTAAGATAGTCTACAATGGCAGAAAAGGAGCGTTGTTTCACGTAGTTAATGAGCTAGAGCAAATGCTTATAGAGCTTCAAGCTAATAAAAATGAGCCAAAGATAACATTAAGTGTAAGTAGTGACTTTAACATACAAAATCAAGAGCCAAAAACTCAAGTGCTAAATAGCTGGAAAACGATACAAATAGAGCCATACAACCTAAAACCAATACTTAAAAACTATTCAGCTATATCAGTGGCAAGTTTTAAAGATAAAAGTAAAGAAGCTAGCAGTATTGATGGCATAACTCCTACGCTTATATATGATATAGATAACTCTAAATTTAGTGCAAATAATGCTCAAAATTTACTACAAAGTAAAGGAATAAAAGGCTTCATATACCCAACCACCTATCAAGCGCTAGACGCAAAAGTAGAGAAATTTAAACTCATCATACCCACAACAGATGCTCCAAGCTTAAATGAATATAATGAATACATAAAAGAGATAACAAGAGAGCTTGGGTTATATAACATAGTAAATAACTCCAGCTTGCATCCTAGTAAATTTCACTACACTCCAGTGCCAGGATCTGAAGTTATAAGCATTAGTGGAAAAACTTTTGATAATACAAGAGCCATTGAAGATGCGGGCTTAAAAACAGATATTAATAATATGGATGTTAAAGCCATAGAGGAAAATTTACAAAATCTAAGAAAATATGAGCTTGGTCATGAGCCAAAAGATACCAACTCACATATTAAAAGAACAAGCTATCAAGCTATATCATCAAAGATTCCAATAAAAGAGTTAATAGAATACTTTGACGAGAGTACTATGGTTAAAAAATATAAAGATCATCAAATACTTTCTTGCAAGAGTGGCAGATATCTTTACTTGCCAGAAGAAAACACAGCCTACTCTTTTAGCCAAAATAGACACTATACTCCATATATCTACATTAGAGATAAATTTTATGAAGCAGCCAGAAAGATAAAAACTAGATTTTATGATGATGACGATCTCATTAAAAAGCTAGGTATTACACAAAATGAATATGAAGGCTTCGTAAAAGGCATCGATTACCATCTAGATATAAATAGATACTATTTAGCTTTTATAAATAGAACTGAAGGCTTTAAAAAATACCTGTCAGATATAGTTAAAATTAACTATCAAGGCTTAATTTATAATATAAAAACCTATATGAAAGATTGGCAAGATATGCAAGGTTTTAATAAGCTAAAGGGGCGTTATAAAACAGATAAGATCTCTCTAGCAAATGATTATATATCATTTGACTCACTAAAAATAACAAAGCAAGAGCTATACGATCAAGGACTTGATAAGAACTTTGGAGTAAAGCAATCAAAACAACAATCAAGTGAGATAAAAGCTATAGAGCAAAACGTGAAGTCAGGATATGATAGTTTGGGAAGGTAGATTATCGTAAGCTGTTATAGAGGTCAAGTTATTGGCATTATATCTTCTTGGCCATCTCTCACCCCATAAAACCAAACGGCAAGGCAAACATATCATCATCTAGCTTCATAGCCGTATCTCCAGCATAAAAAACTATGCCCTTGTCAAATTTACTTTGCAAATTCTCTTTTAGATGGTAGATATGTTTAAAGTCATCTTTGCTGATTGTTTTTGAGGACTTGACCTCTATGGCTATGAGTTTACCTGATATCTCAAGTATAAAGTCTATCTCTTTTTGATCGCTCGTTCTATAATAATATATATTTGCTCTTTTTTTGCTACTTGTATTTGCCTTTAGTAGTTCATCAAATACAAACGTCTCATATATGGCACCTTTATATGAAGAATTTGCAAGCTCTTGCGCTGAAGAAATTTGAAGTAAGTGTGCCAGCACCCCTGTGTCTGTAGCAAAAATTTTAGGTGTTTTTATGAGCCTTTTTAGAGCGTTGTTAAAGTATGGCTGAAGCTTTTGGATCTGATAGGTATGCTCAAGCACGCTAAAATAGCTATCAAAGGTCTTGTTATCAAGCCCAGACTCTAAACATAGCTCGTTTTTGTTAAAGATGTTGCCGCTTCTTAGCATACATAGGCGGTACATAGTGATAAATTTATCCATATTTCTGATGTTGCCTATCTCTTTGGCGTCTGATTCTATATATGTTCTTATATATGAGCTAAACCAGAGATATTTTGATTTCTCTGAGCTTATCTTTGTGATCTCTGGGTAGCCGCCGTTTATGATCTTCTCAGATAAGCCGTCGTTGTCATATTTTCTAAGCACCAGATGGCCTATATCGCTACTTAAAATATCTATCAAATTTTCATCACTATGGCCTAACTCTTTTTGAGAAAGCGGATAGAGTTCCACTATGCCTATCCTACCAGCAAGTGAGTCTGATATATCTTTAAAGCCTTTTAAATTTGCAGAGCCGGTTAGTATGAACTGACCGTTTGTTCTGTTTTTATCTACAAATTCTTTTATAGCTAAAAGCAGTATGGGAACTCTTTGTATCTCATCTATCACGATAGGCTTACTACAGTGTTCTATAAAGCCTTTTGGGTCGTTTCTTGCGGATTCATATATATTAATATCGTCAAGCGTTACGTAATTTGGTATATCTAAATTTAATGCAAGGGTTGATTTGCCAACTTGCCTAGCTCCGCTTATCAAAAGCACAGGAAAGCTTTTCATATACTCTTTTATCTCATCAGCTACGGCTCGTTTGATGTACATAGTATTTTATCCTTAAATATTTAGGAGTATAATACTACAATATATATAAATTTACAAGGATGGTTTGGTTAAGATAATTGTATATTTAAATTTAATTCGAACTAAAACTGGCAAGATTAAGTCAGTCACTGTGATTTTCCATCACACTGAGTATTTTATTGGTAGAGTTTTAAGCAATATCACCTCAGATTTTCATATTGACAAATGGTGGCCAAATTTTACCTCAAAAGGAGCAGCACAATAACCATTTTTGGAATATTGCACAGGCTCTTTTATATTGCGACCTAACTTCCCAATAAATTTTTACCTCATAACTTTATCCAGTAGTGATTTATAGCTATCCACTACGTCATAGACCACGCTATCGTTGCTTATAGCCTTAAAATGCTCCTTTGCGCAGTGGATTTTGGACTCTTCGACTTGGCGAAGCTGCATAGAGTTCATAGACCCTTTAGTCTCCGCGACAAAATAAATGTGCTTGATATCACCCTCATAAAATGCAATCGCCCTAAAAAGACAAACCTCTCCAGATACATCAGTCATATATATAGACGAATTTAAAGGAAATATAGAAAAAGAGAAATATCAGCTAGCGATGTATGATAAAAACCGTAAACTAGTAGATATATTAAGAAATAGACATTCACAAACAATAAAAAATATAATAAACGAATTTGAAATACAACCACAAGTAGTTGTAATGGATATGTTTAAGCCATTTAGAAGCGTAATAAATAGTAATATAGTTCAGGCCCAAATAGTAGCAGATAAATATCATGTAATAAGACAAGGGATATGGGCATTAAGAGATTTAAGAGTAGAATTATTTAACAAAGACAATGAAAAGTATAAGAAGTTAAAAAAATATTGGAAAATACTAAGTAAAAGCCCAATAAGTCAGTTTAGTCAAAGACAAAAAGAAATATTAAAAGAGATATTAAAAGTAGATAAGACATTGAAAAAGATGTATAGAATAATAAAAGAATTTTACAAGATGTTTGAGAGCAAGACAGTAAAGACAATGAGAAGGAGAATAGAACAATTAATTGAAAAATTGAGAGTATTTAATATAAAGCAAAGTATAAAACTAGCAGATACAATAACAAGTTGGAAAAAAGAGATAATAAATATAGTAGAATATAAAATAAACAATGGGTTTGTAGAAGGAAATAACAACAAAATAAAAGTAATAAAAAGAGTATCTTATGGACTAAGAAACTATGAAAGATTTAGAAAATTGATATATTTACGTCTTTGCAATAGATAGAGGTGTTTTTACACCCCCACTATTGACAAAGAACCATAATAAATTTTATCCGCTCTATAAATTTAAAAATTGAATACCCTTTTTACATACATTTAAAAGAAAAATTTATATATAATCCTAAGATAAAAAATTAATAATTATACTTAAGGAGCAAACGTGCAAATTCCTATTCGCTACGGCAAAGATGATATTATCGACCTAAGCGTTCCGGAAAAAAATTTACTGAGAGTTTTTAACCCCAACCCCGTGACTAAATTCGACGAAACGACACTCATCGCAAAGGCTCTAGCTAATCCGATAAATCAAAAAAGCTTTGATGAGTTTATCGCTGGCGATGAAAAAATCGTCATCATCGTAAACGACGGCACTCGTCCGACTCCTACAGCTAAAATTTTAAAGCAAATTTACCCAAAAATTCGCGATAAGAATAAAATTTTCATCATCGCCACGGGCTGCCATAGAGAGGGAACATTAGACGAATACAATATGATATTTTCTAAAGAAATTTGCCTTGAGATTAGAGCCAAAAATGAAGTGCATGATCATGACTCAAAGCATGATGAGATGGTATTTTTAGGCGAGAGCAAAAACGGCACGCAGATGTATCTAAACAAAATCGTAGCCGAGGCGAAAAAGGTGATCGTCATAGGCTCGGTTGAGCCACATTATTTTGCAGGCTATACTGGCGGCAGAAAGGCCTTTTTGCCAGGCACCGCATCATACGAGAGCATCACACAAAACCACAAACTAGCCCTTAGTCCTGACGCTCAGGCACTGCGCCTTGAAGGTAACCCCGTGCATGAAGATATGATCGATGCGATGAAGGTGCTTTCAAATATCGACGTATTTTCTATACAAACCGTGCTTGATAGCGAACATGGCGTCTATTACGCAAGTGCTGGCGATCTAAACGATAGTTTTTATGACTGCGTGAAAAAGGCAGACGAGGTCTTTTGCGTAAATATTCCGCGCAAGGCAGATATCGTGATCTCGGTCGCGCCCTATCCGATGGACGTCGACCTTTATCAGGCGCAAAAGGGTGCGGACGCAAAAATAGTCATCTTGCCGTTTGGCTCTATGACTGTGCCTAAGGTTTAAGTATGGCTAAAATTTTATACTATGATGCTAGCTGCGGTATTAGCGGAGATATGAATTTAGGCGCGCTGGTGGATCTGGGCGCGGATTTTAGCTATCTTTGCGCCGAGCTTGCTAAGCTAAATTTAGCTAGCGAGTTTTACCTACGCAAGCGCAAAGTGCTAAAACACGGTATCTCCGCAACCAAAATAGACGTCGTCTGCGCGGCAAATCGGGGTCAGCTTCCGCTTGGCCTCTTAGGCGCTAAATTTAGCCCGCGTCAAAATTTAAACGGCAAAATTCACGGCGCCGAATTTAGAGCAGATAAGCCCGCCCAAAACCATCCTCGTCCGCGAAATTTCACGCAAATTTTAGAGCTTATCGAGGGTTCTAGCCTAAGCGCTTTCGTAAAAAAAACGGCAAGCGAAATTTTTAGCGTTATCGCGCAGGCCGAGGCCAAAATCCACGGCACTAGCGCAGAGCAAGTACATTTCCACGAAGTGGGCGCCGCGGACAGCATCGCGGACGTAGTGGGTGCGGCTATTTGCTTGGAGGCCTTGGGTGCGCCGCAAATTTTTGCTTCGCCTATCGAGCTTGGCGGCGGTTTTGCGCACTGCGCTCACGGCAGGCTGACCGTACCGGCGCCTGCGGTTTGCGAAATTTTAAAAGGCGCGCAAGTAAGCCTAGGGCGAGCGAATTTCGAGATGACTACGCCCACAGGAGCGGCGATTTTAAAGGCCTGCGCACTAAATTTAAGGGAGCAA